>NZ_CP067412.1:6535000-6547752 GCF_023375815.1 Pseudomonas sp. HS6
CGCGGTGCGGCGGCCATCGAAGCCGGTTTCCTGTCGGATCAATCCGGTGGGTGTGTAGTCCAGAAGGTACTTGTCGCCGGACTCGTTTTCGATCTGCGTGAGCAACAGCTGCGCATGGTCGTAGCGGTATTGCAGCCGCGTGCCGTCCGGGTTGATCCGCCGGCTGACCAGGTGCAGGTCGTTGTCATACTCGTAGCGAGTGAGGCGCCCCAGTTCATCGCGTTCGGCGGTGATCTGGCCGTAGGCGCTGTAGGACCAGGCGCGAGTGGCACCAGTCGGCGAGATGGTCTGGATCAGTCGGCCAACGGCGTCCCACGCATGACGAGTGACCGCGCCATGTTCGTCCTGCGCAGTAATCCGCCGCCCCAGCGCATCGTAGGAAAACTTCCGAACCCCACCGTCGGGCAGGCTTTCCTCGACCAGTTGCCCGAGGTTGTTCCACACAAACACGTGCCGGCCGGAATCCGGATAACGGATCGACAGCAACCGCCCTTGCGCGTCGTAGTGGTAATGGGTGACATGGCCGTCGGGATCAACCGCCTCGGTGACGTCACCCTGAGCATTGCGCCGGTACGTCCACACCGCATCGCCACGCGAACGGCTGTGCAGGAAACCGTTGCGGTACTCGTAGGACGTCGGCGCATCGTCCGGTCTGGTAGCTGCGTTGGCCGTGGCGGGTGTCGGCAATGTGCTCGAGGTCGCCGTTGGCGCTGTAGGCAAAGTCGCGGCGGTACAGCGCTCCGCGTTGATGGCCTACGGCGTGGGAACGTAAGCGGCCTTGTTCGTCGTAGGCGTATTCGCTGAGCAGCAGGCCTTGCTGGCGTTGTTGTTCGCGGCCGTTCTGGTAGACATGACGGGTCAGCAAGGCGCCGTTGAGGTCGATCGCCGTCAGCGCACCGCCCTTGGCGTAGTGGTAATCGAGCTTGCTGTTGTCCGGTAATCGCATGCGGCTGAGCTGGCCGCAGGCGTCGTAGGCGTAACGCAAGGTGCCCCAGCCCTGATGCTCGCGCACCAGCCGGTCCTGCAGGTCGTATTCAAAGGCCAGCGGATGGCCCTGGCCGTCATCGACTCCGGTCAGCCGACCGAGGCGGTCATAGCGGTATTCAACCGTGCTGGCGTCCGGCAGGGTCTTGAGCAGCAGGCGCCCGGCGCTGTCACGCTGGTACGCGGTGACCAGCGTCGAGCCGTCGTCACCAAACTCGGTCTTTTCCAGCAGATGGCCGTTGTGATCGTAGGCATAGGCGGTACGCCGCCCATCGAATCCGGTTTCCTGTCGGATCAATCCGGTCGGTGTGTAGTCCAGCCGGTATTTTTCCCCGGACTCGTTCTCGATTTCCGTCAGCAACAGCTGCGCATGGTCGTAGCGGTATTGCAGCCGCGTGCCGTCCGGGTTGATCCGCCGGCTGACCAGGTGCAGGTCGTCGTCATACTCGTAGCGAGTGAGGCGCCCCAGTTCATCGCGTTCGGCGGTGACCTGGCCGTAGGCGCTGTAGGACCAGGCGCGGGTGGCGCCAGTCGGCGAAGTGGTCTGAATCAGCCGGCCAACGGCGTCCCACGCATGACGGGTGACGGCGCCATGTTCATCCTGCGCAGTGATCCGCCGCCCCAAGGCATCGTAGGAAAACTTCCGAACGCCACCGTCGGGCAAACTTTCCTCGACCAACTGGCCGAGGTCGTTCCACACGAACACATGACGACCACTGTCCGGATACCGGATCGACAGCAACCGCCCTTGCGCGTCGTGGTGGTAATGGGTGACATGGCCGTCGGGATCGACCGCTTCGGTGATGTCGCCCTGGGCATTGCGCCGGTACGTCCACTGCGCATCGCCACGCGAACGGCTGTGCAGGAAACCGTTGCGGTACTCGTAGGACGTTGGCGCATCGTCCGGCCCGCTTTCCGCGTCGAAGTACTGCCCCTGAAACCGCAGCGGCTGGTCCAGGTAGTCCTCGGTCGCCAGTTCCTGCGAGGTGACCTTGCCGTAAGCGCTGTATTTGGCTGACCAGACGATGTCGCCGCTGTAGTCGGTCAGTTCCTGCGGGGTGCCGAGGTGGTCGAGTTGGTAGTAGAACGGGCAGGCGCTTTTCGGGCCTTTGCCGTCGAGCATCGCCAGCGGGCGGAAGGTGCCGGGTTCGTAGATGAAGCTGCGGTGCTGGGTCGGGCTGCTTTCGGCGATCAGGTGGTCGCCTTGCCAGAAGAACTCGGTGCTCTGGCCGTCGACGGTTTTGCGGATGCGTCGGCCGAAGGCGTCGTATTGGTAGGTCGCGGTGCTGCCGTCGGGGCGAGTCAGGCCGATCAGGCGGTGCTGGCTGTCGTAGCGGTATTCGGTGACGAGTTGTTGTGCGCGGCCGCGGCGTTCGCGGATCAGGTTGCCGAAGGCGTCGTAGTCGTAATGGCGGTCGCCGTGCATCAGCAGGCGGTTGCCCTTGATGCTGGCCGGGCCCGGACGGTCCTGCATCAGCAGGTTGCCGGCCGGGTCGTGGGCGAAGTTTTCCGGCACATCGTCGCGGGTGTGGCGCACGCGGATCAGCCGGTCGAGGGCGTCGTACCCGGGTCGTTGTGCAGCACGCGAGCGATACGCTCGGCTGCTTCATCGGTACCGTCGCAGACAATCACCATGCCCGAGTGCTGCGAGAAGCCCATGCCGACGCCGCCGCCGTGGTGCAGCGAAACCCAGGTCGCGCCGCTCGCGGTGTTCAACAGGGCGTTGAGCAGTGGCCAGTCGGACACGGCATCCGAGCCGTCCTGCATCGATTCGGTTTCGCGGTTCGGGCTCGATACCGAGCCGGAGTCGAGGTGGTCGCGACCGATCACGATCGGTGCCGACAGCTCGCCGCGACGGACCATTTCGTTGAACGCCAGACCGAGCTTGGCGCGTTGGCCCAGGCCGACCCAGCAGATGCGTGCCGGCAGACCCTGGAAGCTGATGCGCTCGCGGGCCATGTCCAGCCAGTTGTGCAGGTGGGCGTCGTCCGGGATCAGTTCCTTGACCTTGGCGTCGGTCTTGTAGATGTCCTGTGGATCACCCGACAGCGCCGCCCAGCGGAACGGGCCGATGCCACGGCAGAACAGCGGACGGATGTAGGCCGGTACGAAACCCGGGAAGTCGAAAGCGTTTTCCACGCCCTCTTCCTGGGCCATCTGACGGATGTTGTTGCCGTAGTCGAAGGTCGGGATGCCTTGCTTCTGGAAGTCTGATCACGGTCACACGCACTTCGTCGTTGCCACCACCGGCCTGTTCCACGATGGTCGGTGTCACACCGGTATTGATGTAGTAGATGTCATCGCCTGCACCTCCTTCCAGGCGAATGGCGGTCGCTGTGTAATCAGGACCGGTGGTGAGGATGTCGTCGAACGCCGAGCCGATCACGTTCTCGATACCGGCCAGGGTCGTGCCTTCGGCATCTCCGCCCTTGCCGGCCGCGCCAGTGCCCAAGCGCACTTCGACACTCACGCCGGCAGCCGACGTCGAATAGTCGACCGTATCGACACCTGCCCCGCCGTCAAAGGCCATGCCGGCACCGTTGCCTACAAAAGTATCGGCAAAGTTCGAGCCCTTGATCGTTTCGATGCCGGTGTAGGTGTCGCCTGCAGCAATGCCGGTGTTCACACCGGTCTTGAGGTTGATCGTCACACCGGTCTTGCTGTCGGTGTAGCCGGCAATGTCCACGCCGGCGCCACCGATGAACTGATCGGCACCCGCACCGCCGTACAGTGTGTCGTTGCCCGAACCACCCGTGATGATGTTGTCGCTGTCGTTGCCGTAGCCGGTAAATGCCTTGTCACCGAGATAGGTCAGACGCTCGACATTGGCCGCCAGCACGGTACCGATCGGATACGGTGCCAGTGGTTTTACCGGCCTCGATGGTGATGACAGCGCCGTTGCTCAGGGTCACGGTGACCGGAGTGCCGGCCGGATTGGTCAGGGTCGCGGTGTAGACAATCGAGCCACCCTCGGCCACGGAGCCAGTAGCGCTCAGGGTCAGGTTGGTGGTGTCGACGGTGTCAGTGACGGTGGTCGAAACCGGAGTCTTGTCGGCTACGAGGTTCTCGTAATTGCCGCCCGTCACGCCAGTGATCGCGTTGGTCAGCGGTGCATGACCGTTCAGCGCATCGTTCGGCGCGGTGGTGGTCACGGTGCCAGTGGTTTTACCCACTTCAATCGTGATGCTCTGACCGTTGGCCAGGGTTACCACAACCGGCGAGCCGGTCACAGGCGCGCCCACAGTCGCGGTGTAAGTAACGGTGCCGCCTTCAGCCGAGGTTTCGGAAGCGGTCAGCTTCACGGTCGACGTGTCGATGGTGTCGGTGACTTCCGTTACGGCTGGAACGGTGCTTGGCACCAGGTTCTCGAAGTTGCCGCCGGTTGCATCCTTGATGGTGACTTCGACCTTGCCGGCGTCTTTGTAGACGTCATCGGCGGGTGCGGCAACGGTCTGTGACCGTCATCGAGCAGGCTGGCGGCGGTAACGATGAAGTACGGGTCAGTTACCTGAACCACGTTCTTGCGGCCAACGTCGAGCGCTTGACCTACACCGGCACGGCTTCGTTTACCGGCTGGGGCAATGCCAGTGACAACATCATCACCGGCGGCAACGGCAACGACGTGTTCTATGGCGGTGGTGGTGCCGACCAGTTCATCGGCGGCGCTGGTCGCGACACCGTGTCGTACTTCGACAGTACGGTCGCCATGAACATCAACCTGAAAACCGGCGTCATTTCGGGGATCGGTGCAGGTGATACGTTCAACGGCATCGAGGTGATCGCCGGCTCCAGATTCAACGACACGTTCGTGGTCGATAGCCGAATTTCCGGTGTCGATGGCGGTGAAGGCATTGATACTGTCGATTTCTCGACCTCTTCTGCCGGCATCAATGTCGATATCCGTCCGGGCACAGGCGTCGCGGGCGTTGGCGGCGATTCGCAGGGTATGACCCTGGCCGGTATCGAAAAAGTCATCGGCTCGGCATTCAACGATAGCTTCACAACCGATGCTTCTCTCGTGGCTACCTACGAGGGCGGCGCCGGCGATGACACGCCACTGGGCAGTACGCTGACCATCACCGGGTTCAATGCGACCACTGGCGTCGTCAGCTACAGCTACACCCTGGACCACAACGACGCCCACCCAACCGCCAACGGCGCCAACAGCCTGAGCGAACAATTCGCCGTCACCGTCGTCGATGACAACGGCACCACCGCCAACGCCAACCTCGACGTCAACATCGTCGACGACCTGCCAAAAGGCGTGGACGACAGCAACGCCGGCACGGCTTCCGAAACCAACCTGACCCTGACCGGCAACGTCCTGACCAACGACGTGCAAGGCGCCGACCGCGTGCCGACAGGGCCGAACGCTGGCCCGATCACTGCCGGTACTTTTACTGGGACTTACGGCACTCTGGTGCTCAACGCCAACGGCACTTACACCTACACCGTCAATCCGAATGACGCCGACTTCAAAGCCCTGCACGGCGGCGGAAACGGGACTGAAACCTTCACCTACACCATCACCGATTCCGACGGCGACAGCAGCACTGGACAGCCGGGCGATTGCCTTTGATGGTGGCGTGGGCAACCTGGACACCGTGGACTACTCGACCTCGGCTGCCGGGATCAACGTCGACATCCGCTACAACGCGCCAGGCCGTGCAGGCGTCGGTGGCGACTCGGAAGGCGATACCCTGTTCAACATCGAGAAAGTGATTGGTTCGGCCTTCAACGATACGTTCAGCATCGATACCATCTCGGCCACCTTCGAAGGTGGCGCGGGCGATGATGTGTACATCCTCAACACCGGCAGCGCGACGGTCATCGAACAGGTAGGCGGCGGCAATGACGAGGTGCGCACCAACTACGGCCAAATCAGCCTGAACGCCAACGTCGAGCGCCTGACCTACACCGGCACCGGCGCATTCATCGGTTACGGCAATGCCAGCGACAACATCATCACCGGTGGCATCGGCAACGACACCCTGTTTGGTGGCGACGGTGCCGATCAGTTCTTCGGTGGTGCGGGTATGTTGCCGCCGGAAACGCCGGTGATCGAGTTGCTCAGCGGCGCCTGTCCGTTTAGCACATCGTTTGGCGCCGTGGTGGTCACGGTGCCGGTAGTTTTGCCGACTTCGATGGTGATCGACTGACCGTTGGACAGGGTCACAGTCACTGGCGAGCCGGTGACAGGTGCGCCAACTGTAGCGGTATAGGTGACGGTGCCGCCTTCCGCGACCGAAGTATCAGCCGTCAGTTTGACGGTCGAAGTGTCGATGGTATCGGTGACTTCCGTGACGGCCGGAACGGTGCTCGGAACAAGGTTCTCGAAGTTGCCGCCGGACGCATCCTTGATGGTCACTTCGACTTTGCCGGCATCTTTGTAGACGTCATCGGCTGGCGCAGGAACCGTTACGGTGCCAGTGGTTTTACCCGCCTCGATGGTGATGACGGAGCCGTTGCTCAACGTCACGGTCACCGGGGTGCCGGCCGGGTTTGGTATCACCATCAACACCGCGCACGTTGAGTACAACTCGACTATTCGTCACTACGCTCACGTTGACTGCCCAGGTCACGCTGACTACGTGAAGAACATGATCACCGGTGCTGCCCAGATGGACGGCGCGATCCTGGTTTGCTCGGCCGCTGATGGTCCGATGCCACAAACCCGTGAGCACATCCTGCTGTCCCGTCAGGTAGGCGTTCCGTACATCGTGGTTTTCCTGAACAAGGCTGACCTGGTAGACGACGCTGAGCTGCTGGAACTGGTTGAGATGGAAGTTCGCGACCTGCTGTCGACCTACGACTTCCCAGGCGACGACACTCCGATCATCATCGGTTCGGCTCGTATGGCGCTGGAAGGCAAAGACGACAACGAAATGGGCACCACTGCCGTTCGTAAACTGGTTGAAACTCTGGATACCTACATCCCAGAGCCAGTTCGTATGATCAGTCAGACGAACCGGCTCTGGAATGTAGCTGTCCAGAGTTTCCACCAGCTTCTTAACAGCAGTGGTGCCCATTTCGTTGTCGTCTTTGCCTTCCAGCGCCATACGAGCCGAACCGATGATGATCGGAGTGTCGTCGCCCGGGAAGTCGTAGGTCGACAGCAGGTCACGAACTTCCATCTCAACCAGTTCCAGCAGCTCAGCGTCGTCTACCAGGTCAGCCTTGTTCAGGAAAACCACGATGTACGGAACGCCTACCTGACGAGACAGCAGGATGTGCTCACGGGTTTGCGGCATCGGACCATCAGCGGCCGAGCAAACCAGGATAGCGCCATCCATCTGCGCAGCACCGGTGATCATGTTCTTCACATAGTCAGCGTGACCTGGGCAGTCAACGTGAGCGTAGTGACGGATCTTCGAGTTGTACTCAACGTGCGCGGTGTTGATGGTGATACCGTGAGGATCAGGTTCTCGACGTTGGCGGCGAGGGTGTAGTCGATGGATGAGAACACCCGGTCGAGCGCGGTCAGCGAAGCATCGGTCTCGATGACGACGTCGCCGACGTTGTCGACGTAATAGGTGTCGACGCCGTCGCCACCGATCATGGTGTCGGCGCCGAGGCCGCCGTCCAGGGTGTTGGCCGCCGCGTTGCCGGTCAGGGTGTTGTTCAGTTCGTTGCCGGTGCCGTTGACGGCGTTGCCGGTCAGCACGAGGTTTTCCAGGTTGGCACCCAGGCGCCAGTCCACGGACGACCGCACGGTGTCGATTTCTCCGGCCAGAGTGCTGGTTTCGGTAACGGTGTCGCCGAGGTTATCGACGATGTAGGTGTCGTTGCCCAGACCACCGATCAGGGTGTCAGCGCCCAGTCCACCGTCGAGGATGTTGGCGCCAACCTTCGAGGGTGGCGCGGGCGATGATGTGTACATCATCAACGGTGCCGGCGGCACAGTCATCGAACAGGTGGGCGGTGGTAGCGACGAGGTACGGACCAACTACGGCCAAATCAGCCTGAACGCCAACGTCGAGCGCCTGACCTACACCGGCACCGGTGCATTCATCGGTTACGGCAACGCCAGCGACAACATCATCACTGGTGGCATCGGTAACGACACCCTGTTCGGTGGTGACGGCGCCGACCAGTTTATCGGCGGTGCCGGGTTCGACATCGCGGGTTATACCGACAGTACCGTTGGCGTCACGGTGAACCTGAAAACCGGCGTGCACAGCGGTATCGCCACCGGTGACACCTTCACCGGCATCGAAGGCATCCGTGGTTCGAACTTCAACGACACCTTCGTCGCCGACAGCCGGGCTGGTCAGAGTGGCGGTGTAAACGATCGAACCGCCTTCAGCCACAGAACCGGTGGCGCTTAGGGTCAGGTTGGTCGTGTCGACGGTGTCGGTCACGGTGGTGCTGACCGGCGTCTTGTCGGCGACGAGGTTTTCGTAGTTGCCGCCGCTCACGCCAGTGATCGAGTTGCTCAGTGGCTCATGACCGTTCAGCGCATCGTTCGGTGCGGTGGTGGTCACGGTGCCGGTGGTCTTGCCGACTTCGATGGTGATGGTCTGGCCGTTGGCCAAAGTGACAGTCACTGGCGAGCCCGTCACAGGCGCGTCAACGGTCGCGGTGTAGGTGACAGTGCCACCTTCAGCAGCGGTTTCGGAAGCGGTCAGCTTCACGGTTGTCGTGTCGATGGTGTCAGTGACTTCGGTGACCGCAGCTTCACCGATGCCACCGGCCCAGGGCCCATTGATGATGTAGACGTCGTTGCCGGCGCCACCACTGACGCTGGTGCTGCCAGAGTTCAGAGTAAAGACGTCATCGAACGCCGTGCCGATAATCGCTTCAATGTTGCTGAATGAATCACCCTGCGCATCGCCGCCCAGACCGGTGCCGTTGGCGCCGGTCAGCGTCAGGTTGATCGCCTGCTCGGAGGTCGCGTAGTTCACGGTGTCGTAGCCGCCCGCACCATCAAACGAGGTGGCCGTGGCATCGGCGACAAAGTTGTCGGTGTAACTGGTGCCGCGAAACAGCGTTGCCGATCATGTAGTTGGCCAGTTCGTTGCCCGTGCCATTGAGATTGGCGGTGCCTGCGAGGAACAGGTTTTCCAGGTTGGCGCCGAGGGTCCAGTTGACCCAGCTCCACACCGCGTCGATTTCGCTGGCGAGGGTGCTGGTTTCGGTAATGGTGTCGCCGAGGTTGTCGACGATGTAGGTGTCGTTACCCAGACCGCCGATCAGGGAGTCAGCGCCCAGGCCACCGTCGAGGACGTTGGCGCCATCGTTGCCGGTGATACGGTTGCTGACCGCGTTACCGGTGCCGTTGAGGTTGGCCGAGCCAGTCGAAAGCGGAGAAAAAGAGGTGTTGACAGCAGCGTGTAACGCTGTAGAATTCGCCTCCCGCTAACGAGAGATCGGAAGCGCAAGTGGTTGAAGTTGTTGAAGAATTCTTCGAAAACTTCTGAAAATAATCACTTGACAGCAAATGAGGCTGCTGTAGAATGCGCGCCTCGGTTGAGACGAAAGTTCTTAACCAACCGCTCTTTAACAACTGAATCAAGCAATTCGTGTGGGTGCTTGTGGAGTCAGACTGATAGTCAGAAAGATTATCAGCATCACAAGTTAAAGCAGCCAGAAATTGGGTCTGTAGCTCAGTTGGTTAGAGCGCACCCCTGATAAGGGTGAGGTCGGCAGTTCGAATCTGCCCAGACCCACCAATTTTGTGTGGGAAACGCCTGTAGAAATACGGGGCCATAGCTCAGCTGGGAGAGCGCCTGCCTTGCACGCAGGAGGTCAGCGGTTCGATCCCGCTTGGCTCCACCACTACTGCTTCTGAAGTTTGAAAAGCTTAGAAATGAGCATTCCATCAGTTGATGATGAATGTTGATTTCTAGTCTTTGGGCGCGTTGCGTGCGGCATTGGGCGTCGTTTTCGCAGATGGACACGCGTTACATCTGGAACGACGCCGGCAGCGTCACGGTGCAGTACGTCGACGGCCGTGAAGAGGTTTACGTCCACGACGACACAGCGCGGCTGGTGCGTCAGGTCGCCGCCGACGGTGGCGAGCAGCTCAAGGCCTACGATCCGCAGGGTCGGTTGATCGCCGAGCAGGATGCGCTGGGGGCGGTCACCGAGTACCGCTACGACGAGGTCGGACGGCTGATCGCGCTGATTCCGTCGTTGCCGGTGATGCGGTTGTTGACCGCGTTGCCGGTGCCGTTGAGATTGGCCGAGCCGATGAGGATCAGGTTCTCGACGTTGGCGACGAGGGTGTAGTCGATGGATGAGAACACCCGGTCGAGCGCGGTCAACGAGGCGTCGGTTTCGATCACCAGGTCGCCGACGTTGTCGACGTAATAGGTGTCGATGCCGTCGCCACCGACCATGGCATCGGCACCGATGCCAGTTGATCGAGGAACGTACGGTGTCGATTTCGCTGGCCAGGGTACTGGTTTCGGTAATGGTGTCGCCGATGTTGTCGACGACGTAGGTGTCATTGCCCAGGCCACCGATCAGGGAGTCAGCGCCCAGGCCACCGTCGAGGACGTTGGCGCCATCGTTGCCGGTGATACGGTTGCTGACCGCGTTACCGGTGCCGTTGAGGTTGGCCGAGCCGGCCGTACGGTGTCGATTTCGCTGGCCAGGGTGCTGGTTTCGGTAATGGTGTCGCCGAGGTTGTCGACGATGTAGGTGTCGTTACCCAGGCCACCGATCAGGGAGTCAGCGCCCAGGCCACCGTCGAGGACGTTGGCACCGTCGTTACCGGTGATGCGGTTGTTGACCGCGTTGCCGGTGCCGTTGAGATTGGCCGAGCCCAGCGGTCAGGGTGTCAATGCTGAAGGTGTCGTTGAAGGCGGAACCGATGACCTTCTCGATGTTGATCAGGGTATCGCCTTCCGAGTCGCCACCGATGCCTGCTCGGCCTGGCGTGTTGTAGCGGATGTCGACGTTGATACCGGCAGCCGAGGTCGAGTAGTCCACGGTGTCCATGTTCCCCGCGCCGCCATCGAAGGCAATGGAACAGTGCTTGGCACCAGGTTCTCGAAGTTGCCGCCGGAAGCGTCCTTGATGGTCACTTCGACTTTGCCGGCGTCTTTGTAGACGTCATCGGCAGGCGCAGCAACGGTCACGGTGCCAGTGGTTTTGCCTGCTTCGATGGTGATGACGGAGCCATTGCTCAACGTCACGGTCACCGGGGTGCCGGCCGGGTTCCGTCCAAAGCAGTGATCGTGAAAGTACCGCTCTGAGTCAGGGCGGTGGCATCCGGTGCGCTACCGGTGCTGAGGTTTTTCTCGAAGACGGTGAGCTCGCCACCGTTGACGTCGAGGCCGCTGATGGTCACCGGATCGTCGTTGTTGTGAATCTGCAAAACCAGATTCGCCCCTCGATACCGATGAACGTATCACCCGCCGCCAGGCTGGTGTGAACCCCGGTTTTCAGGTTGATCGTCACGCCGACGCCCGGGCTGGCGTCTTCATAGCTGGCCGTGTCGAAACCGGCGCCGCCAATCAACTGGTCGGCACCTGCACCGCCGATCAGCACGTCCCGAGAAGATCGAACCGTTGAAAGCACCAGACAAACCGGCATTTCCAACTCCTTCCTGGCTTCGATGATCTGAAGCAAGTCGCTGTCGAAAACTGCGTAACTCATTGAGTTTCAAGGAGTTTTCCGTTTCGACTGCGCCGGAAGTGGGGCGAATTATAGACAGTTGCCCGCGCCGCCGGTGATGATGTTGTCACCCGCATTGCCGGTACCGGTGAAGTTACCGGTGCCGGTATAAGTCAGGCGCTCGACTTCGCCGCTCATGCCCATTTTGATCTGGTTGGTGCGGATTTCATCGTCGCCGCCACCGGCGTGGACGCTGGGCGCCAACCTGGAAAACCTGTTCCTCACCGGCAGTGACAACCTCAACGGTGTCGGCAACGGCCTGAACAACTATCTGGTCGGCAACAGCGGCAATAACGTACTCAGCGGCGGTGCCGGTGACGACACCCTCGACGGGGCGGCGACGACGAAATCCGCACCAACCAGATCAAAATGGGTATGAGCGGCGAAGTCGAGCGCCTGACTTATACCGGCACCGGCAACTTCACCGGCACAGGCAATGCGGGTGACAACATCATCACCGGCGGCGTGGGCAATGCGACGAAGGTGTCGTTGAAGTTCGAACCACGGATGCCTTCGATGTCGGTGAACGTGTCACCCTTGGCAATCCCGGAGTTGACGCCGGTCTTCAGGTTGACGGTGACGCCGACGGTGCTGTCGGTGTAACCCACGGTGTCGGGGGTTTCGGAATTTAATCTTGACGATGACCTACTCTCACATGGGGAAACCCCACACTACCATCGGCGATGCATCGTTTCACTTCTGAGTTCGGGATGGGATCAGGTGGTTCCAACGCTCTATGGTCGTCAAGAAATTCAGTCAGAGTGGCGGTGTAAACGATCGAACCACCTTCGGCCACGGAGCCGGTAGCGCTCAGGGTCAGATTGGTGGTGTCGACGGTATCGGTGACAGTTGTCGTAACCGGGGTTTTGTCAGCCACGAGGTTTTCGTATCACGCAGACCAACGATTTCCAGTGGATCCTGAACGCGAACGATACCGCGCTCGATACGACCAGTCACAACAGTACCGCGACCCGAGATCGAGAATACGTCTTCGATTGGCATCAGGAACGGCTTGTCCGAGCTTTTTCTTCTGGAGCGCTGTCGATCTTGTCGAAGTCAACGATTGCCGAACCGAAAACTTCGGAGCAAACGCGAGTCAGAGCAGCAGTCAGAGTGGTTTTACCGTGGTCAACGTGACCGATGGT